>JAPLKI010000015.1 GCA_026388155.1 Elusimicrobiota bacterium | reverse complement strand
AACCTGCTTAAAGAAAAAATAATTATTTTTGACGGCGCCACCGGCTCCTATCTGCAGACCATGGCGCTTAAACCCGCCGATTACGGCAAACCGGAATACGAGGGCTTGAACGAATATCTCTCGATTTCAAAACCCGAGGCCGTCACGCGCGTGCACGAGGATTATCTTAAAGCCGGGGCCGATGTTATAGAAACCAACACTTTCGGTGCCAATTCGGCGGTGCTGGCCGAGTACGGCCTGCAGGGTTCGGCAAAAGAGCTGAACCTCGCCTCGGTTAAGCTGGCCAAAGCGGCTGCGGCTAAATATTCAACTCCGGATAAGCCCAGGTTCGTGGCGGGTTCAATAGGCCCCACCAACAAATCCATTTTTGTGACCGGTGGGGTGACCTTTGACCAGATGCGTGGGCTCTACCTTGAACAGATAAACGCCATGCTTGAGGCCGGGGTTGATATTCTGCTGCTTGAAACCGCCCACGACATAATGAACCTGAAAGCGGGCCTTGTGGCAGCGCGCCAGGCGCTGGGCTCTAAATTGGGACAGGTACCGGTCATAGCGTCGGTTACCATGGATTCATTCGGTCTTATGCTGAGCGGCCACAATACCGAGGCGGTCTATTCCGCCTTAAGCCATTTCCCGCTTTCAGCTTTAGGCTTTAACTGCGGAGCCGGCCCTAAAAACATGGGCGCGCGCCTGGAAGCGCTTTCAAAAGTGTCGCCGTTCCCGATATTCTGCATGCCGAACGCCGGTCTGCCTAACGAGAACGGCCTCTATACGCAAACGCCTGAGGATTTTGCCGCTTCAATGCTTGGCTTCGCAAAAAAGGGCTGGCTTAATATTGCGGGCGGCTGCTGCGGCACGCTGCCCGGCCATATAAAGGCTTTAAGCTCCGCCCTTCGCGGCGTGAAACCGGGCGTTCGGCGCGTGGACCACCCCTGGACGCTTTCCGGGGTTGAGGCGCTTTATTCTGAAGACATAGAGCCGCCCGTGATGGCCGGCGAGCGCAATAATTCCATCGGTTCTAAAAAATTCCGTGACATAGTGGCCGCGGGGCATTGGGACGAGGCGGTCGAGATGGCCCGGGCCCAGGTTAAGGCCGGAGCCCATGTGCTGGACGTGTGCCTTTCCAATCCTGAGAGGAACGAAATTGAGGATATAAACACCTTTATTCCAATGCTGATCAAAGCGGTGCGGGTGCCGCTTATGATAGATACCACTGATGTAAAGGCGATGGAAGAAGTTTTAAAATACGCGCCGGGCAAGATAATACTCAATTCGGTTAATTTTGAATTCGGCGAGGATAAACCCCGCAAAGTGGCCGGGCTTTGCAAAACCTATGGCGCGAAGCTGGTGTTCGGCTGCATAGACGAGAACAAGGAAGAAGGCATGGCCCGCACGGCCCAGCGCAAAGTCACCATCGCGCGGCGCGCTTATCGGTTTTTGACCGCGGATTGCGCCTTGCCGGAAGAAGACATAATTTTTGATCCGCTGGTGTTCCCGGTGGGTGTGGGCCCCGAGTACGCCGCCACGGCGCATGAAACCCTAAAGGCCGTGGCCGAGATAAAAAAGCTGTTCCCGAAAACAAAAACCGTGCTCGGAGTCAGCAATGTTTCGTTCGGCCTGCCGCCGGCCGGCCGCGAAATACTCAACTCGGTGTTCCTTCATCATTTGGTGGGCGCGGGGCTGGGCGTGGCGATAGTAAATATTGAAAAACTTAAAAGATACGCTTCCATGGCGCCGGATGAAAAAGCCATGGCCGAAGATCTGATATTCGCGCGCAACGCTAACGCCGCTTCGGTTTTCGCCGAATATTTCAGGGGCGTAAAAAAAGCCGCGCTGACCGAAACCAAAAGCGCCGCCCTGCCGCCCGAAGAGGCCCTCGAGGCCAAAATAAGCGACGGTTCAAAAGAAGGCGTTGAGGAATTGGTGAATAAACTGCTTGAGAAATACGGCCCGCTTGAAATAATAAACGGCCCGGTGCTTAAAGCCATGGGTTCGGTGGGCAAAAAATTCGCGGCCGGCGAGCTGATAGTCACCGAAGTGCTGCAGAGCGCCGAAGTGACAAAAAAAGCCGTAGCTGTAATGGAAAGCGCTTTAAAGGCGGCAAAAGCCCCGAAGCGCGGCAAAGTGCTTCTTGCCACGGTTAAAGGCGATGTGCATGACATAGGAAAGAACCTTGTAAATATTATTTTTGAATCCAACGGCTTTGAGGTACTGGACCTGGGCGTCAAAGTGCCTTCGGAAACTATTGTGGAAGCGGCGCTGAAAGAAAAGCCCGACTTTATCGGGCTCTCCGGGCTGCTTGTCCGTTCAACCGAGCAGATGGCTATAACCGCGCGCGAGCTTGCGCTGGCGGGTATAAGCTGTCCGCTGCTTGTGGGGGGGGCCGCATTAACCGCGAAGTACACAGAAAACAATATCGTGCCGGTTTATAAGGGCCAGGTGTTTTACGCCCAGGACGCCATGGGCGGGCTTAATTACGCGCTGGGCAGCGCGATTGCCAGTAACCAGTCGCCGGTAACCGGTAACCAGTCAAAAGAGGCAACTATTAATTCTTCATCCTTCAGTCGCGGACAGCGCCAGAGGCCCGCGACAGGCCAGAGTCACAGCCATCAGCCTTCAGTCGCGGACAGCGCCATAGGCCCGCGACAGGCCAGTGTCACAGCCTTATATCCTGACAATATTCCTGTTCCCGCCGATCTGGATAAACACATACTGAACGATTTTGATCTAAGCGGGCTTTTTGAAAACCTTAATTACGACCTGTTCAACCTCCGGTTCCTTAAACTGAAAAAAACGGACATTAAAAAAGTTGAGGATGTCAAAAAACATGTGGAAGAGCTGAAGACTGAGATAATCTCAGGGAAACTGCTTAAAGCGCGCGGGGTTTACCGCTTTTTCCCGGTTAAAAGTTCAGGCAATTCAATCAATGTTTACAAGACTGACGCAAAAACCAAAATAGAAACTTTCTATTTTCCAAGGCAGACCGTCGGCGATAGGCTTTCAATACCGGATTTCATTTCGCCGGACGGATCAAAAACGGACTACATGGCGTTTTTCGCCGTAACCTGCGGCGAGGGTGTGATGGAACTTTCAAAAGCCGAGCGGGAAAGGGGCAACTACCTGCGTTCTTACATGATAGAGGCCCTGGCGCTGACTCTCGCCGAAGCTTTTGCCGAAGCTGTTCACGCCATTATAAGAAAAGATTGGGGTTTTGTTAACGAAGCGCCCGTTAAACCGCTGCACCTCGCGAAATACCGCGGCAAGCGCTACAGTTTCGGCTACCCGGTCTGCCCGGAGCTGTCGGGGCAGACTAAACTTTTTAAATTGCTTGAACCCGAAGCGGCAATAAACCTGAAGCTTACCGACAACCTGATGATGGAACCCGAAGCCTCGGTGTCGGCTTTCGTCCTTCACAACCCCAAAGCGGTATATTTTGGAATTTAAAAGGTAGACAGGAGCCGGAATTCAGAATCCAGAATTCGGACTACTGTCTACTGACTTCTGGCTTCTGAATTCTGTTTCCCTACTTCATTATCTCTATTCTGCCTATGGAGGGCTGGGGCACCATGGCTTTTGAAATTGAACTTACGCCCTCGCCCACATAAAGCGCGGCCACCAGCACAACGCCCGCCAGCAGTATTCCCACCGCCAGATTGCCTTTTTGCAGTTCTTTGCCGGCGTGCAGGGTTTTGTCCAGCCTGCCGAAAAGCCGCAGCGTGACTGAAATGGTTATTACGGCCAGCAGCATGGATATGCCGAGATGTGCAAAGCAGAGCAGCGCCAGTTTTCCAAGGCCGAACGGGCTTTCGCCAGGGGCGGACATATACAGGCGGAACATGCTGACCACTGCGCTCATGCCTTTCTGCAATATCATGGAGGCGGCAAACAGTATTGCCGCCATAAGCGTGCCTACCGCGGCGTTGCCTTTCCTTATTTCGTTTTCCATGTTGAAATCCGGATTGGCCCGTATGAATATTTTATAGGTCAAGGCTATTACCACCCCTGACATAACTACCGCAAGCATAAATTCAAACAGGCTCACTATGACTCTTGTGTTGAACATTTTTCCTCCAACTGTATTAATCATGTGTCCGCTGACTTTTCCAGCGGACACATTAAAAGAACGGCTCTATTTTATAACCCTCCGCCCCCTGCATAAGCGTGGTGGTCGTTCTTCCCACTCTGCCGGGTTCAAGCCATGCCGGCCCCGCGGGCTCTATCAGCACATACTCAAGCCCGTTATACTCCACGAACGCGTCCCCCTTGGCGGGTATCCTTCGTATAGCCATCAGGTAGTGTCCCGGCACGGCTATTCCCACCAGGCGCATTCCGCTCCAACTGCCAAGTATCGAGGCCACCAGCGCCGTTTTGGTGTCGCAGTCTCCCCAGCCGCCGAGCAGAGTCCTGCCCGGCGGCAGTAAGCCGCCGGTGTGTCTGCCGTTTTCTATCGTCGGCGGGATCTTATAACGGATGGCCGTCTGCACCATGGAGAGGGCCGCGCCCACCGTTTCCTCCGAACCATACCCTCTGTCGGCGGAAATTTTCTGAAAAGCCAGCGCCAGGGGCCTGAGGAAAGGGGTGTTGCGCTTTACAATGGCGGGAATGTCGCATGTAACCACATTGCCGGGCAGAAGCGCGAAACCGCGCGAGTGAAAAAGTTCCTTCAGGCGGACATTGTATTCCCAGTCCACGGCCGCCAGCGCTTTATTGCCTTCGGCCTTCCCGCCTTTTTTTACGGCCTTCGCCCATTCCTTCTGTCGGTTGGTATTCCGCCATTGGTTGAGGCTTGAAAGTTCCGCGTCGGAATAACCGTAACCGGTCAGGTACCTGTTGTACTCCGTCTCGGCCATCGTGAAGGAGACCGTAAGTCTGTCTTTGTTGAAGTTAAGGAATTTGTACCGGGCTTCCAGTGTCCCGTTCTCGTTCCGGATCCTCTGCGCTGTGCCTTTTTCTTCCCTGTCCTGCCTGGAATTCTCTTCGTCCTCCGCGCCATCCTCCGAACCGGCGGACTGCAACATGAGAAAATCTCTCCCCACCGGGTAAATGACAAGCGTTTTATTCCATTGCGAAGAGAGATAAACGGCTATGGCGAAAAAGCCGACCGTCAGTATGAAAAATAGCGCAAAAATGCGATGCATTTTCATTGAGCCACAATTATATCAATTGCCGCCGGGACCATAAAGGGGCCGCAGCACCGCAGCTTTGACAAGATTGCGGACTTTTTGCGATAATAATATTGCTCTGTAGAGGAGGCTCCCGGCAAGGGAGACCGTCACCCCCGGCGTAAAGGGGGGGCGGAGCGCCGGTTTAGAAAAGGCGCTTCTTCTTCGGGACCGCAAGGTTCTAAAAGCCGTAGGCCCCGCAAGGGCCCGTAGTTAAGCCCCGGAAACGGGGGCTTACGACAAACCAAGGAGGAGTGTATAATGAAAAAAATAATAGTAGCGCTTCTGGTTCTGACCGCGTGCGGAACTTCCGTTTTCGCGGGTGAGTGGTGGACTGCGCCCCGTTTGCGAGACAGTTTAAGCCCATTTTTGTGTAGGGCTTGACCGGTCTCATTTTGACCCGCCTTTTTCTTCAAAACTATCCGGGCTGATATAACCCAAAGACGAATGGCGCCGCTTTCTGTTATAGAC